>NZ_CP055420.1:0-5103 GCF_013615435.1 Citrobacter sp. RHBSTW-00944
GGTTCGTGCATACAGTCCAGCTTGGAGCGAACTGCCTACCCGGAACTGAGTGTCAGGCGTGGAATGAGATAAACGCGGCCATAACAGCGGAATGACACCGGTAAACCGAAAGGCAGGAACAGGAGAGCGCACGAGGGAGCTACCAGGGGGAAACGCCTGGGATCTTTATAGTCCTGTCGGGTTTCGCCACCGCTGATTTGAGCGTCAGATTTCGTGATGCTTGTCAGGGGGGCGGAGCCTATGGAAAACCGGCAGCCCTTAAGTCTCTTCTCACACTTCATACCTCCACGCCCTTTGATTGATCCCGTAACGCTCGCCGCAGAGTCATGACCGAACGCAGTGAGCGAATGACCGAGGAAGCGTAATTTCTCCGGTGGCTGCTTAGGCTCCTGTCGCTCCGTACTATCATCTTTCACCACTTACGTTTTCTGCACGTATTGATGCGGACAGGAAATGTCTTGTCATTACCGCCGCTTTGCGCCAGTGACAAAATCAGCGGGACAAGATGTGTTTTTGGAGTACCGCCGACACTCCAGAATGTTTCATCAGGCGCCGCCCGATACGCTGAATTTCGTACGTACGAAATTTCTCTGCTGTTGAGATCTAGGGCAGGATTCGCAAGAGGGTGGCGGATGGCACCGTATGCTGCGATGCAGGATAGGGCAAACGCCGCAAAATGACGTCATTTGCGGCGTTTGCCCCGAAAACAGAATGTTTTCTCCTGAGCCTGCAGCTGGCTCTCTGAACCCCTACCGCCTCGCAAAGCTCGTTGCTCAACGCCTCACGATCGCACAGTAAACTGCGCGCCCGTTCACCGTTATAGGAAATGACCGTTTCCTGCGAAAAAGCGGCCTTAGTGACAACATACGCGTGAAACTGCCAGCCATTCACTTCTGTGCATAGCCATGCAGCCGGTCAGAAATCATCAGGGGCGTTTTTCAGGGGTATGGGTGGGGAAAGGTGCCGAAAATCGGCAGGGGGCCGCAGAAACGCGCTGAGAGGCTCTCAGGCGGTGCGCCCAAGAGATGTTATGGTAAATCAAGTGATATTCCTTTAACACCAATCCTTTCTGACTCGGAAACAGCTCCGTCTATACTTTTGAAAATGCGTGGTTTGTAAGGTTCTCGAGCACTGCTAAGAATGAGGTTTTCACCGTTCCAATCTGAGTTCTCGCCTGCAAATATTATTACATAGCCATCTTCTACCCTAGTGATGACAGCATTGTCGATCATCCCAGCCTGAACGCGTAATTTGGCTTGGGAGGACATGATGTTATTTGTTCCGTTAATTCCAGAAAATTTTGCTTTCATTATCCACCTTGAGTATTAATCAACGATAATGGATATCGTATCAATTTTTTAATTTGTGTCAATTTTTGTTTTCTTTTGTGTAAAGTAGTGGCTTAGTTGTTCAACATTGAGATGTGATGGCTAACTCTAGGGGGAATTATGTTTGGATTTTTGAAGAAAAAAGTACAAGAGGAAACTCCTGATACTTTTATTGTTGGAGGGCTTCTGTTCCTTGTGCCACGTAAGCCAGATGACATGGATCCTATAATTAATGGACTTGTTGGGCAGGTTGAAAAGCGACTCGTAAGCGAGATTGGAATTTATCAATTTTTTATGGAAGAAATTGATGCAGCAGGACAGGGTAATGACACTGCCAGAATGCTTGAAAAACACTCTGGTTTTTATCCGATTGAATATAAATATGCTTTATCACAACCTTCTGAAATGGATGCTGAAAATAGCGCTCAGAGCTATCTGAATAATGATGTAAGTCCAGTCCTCATTGGACATTTTGGAATGGATATTGCGACAGAATGTCGATGTGACATCGTTGCAATTATTTTGAACAAGCATCGGGTGTTGATTGATCAAATCAGGAAGAAAGTGGCAATTGCCAATCACAATCATTTTGTAACGCAGGGGGATTTTTCTTCCGCCGACAAATGGATTCCAGTACTGGATTCATTACAGGGAACATCATAAATGTCATTGACATCGCTCCCTCAAAGAAAGGATCTTCTTGAGATCATTTTTTTCTGCGCGTAATCTCTTGCCCTGAAAACGAAAAAACCACCTGGGGAGGTGGTTTGATCGAAGGTTAGGTCAGTTGGGGAACTGCTTAACCAGGTAACTGTCTTGTGCGAGACGAGTCACCAAAACTGTCCTTCCAGTGTAGCCGTTCTCAGGCTCCCACTTCAAGAACTCCAGATAAATCTCTCGCACATCTCAGTTACCAATGGCTGCTGCCAGTGGCGTTTTTTCGTGTCTTTCCGGGTTGGACTCAAGACGATAGTTACCGGATAAGGCGCAGCGGTCGGACTGAACGGGGGTTCGTGCATACAGTCCAGCTTGGAGCGAACTGCCTACCCGGAACTGAGTGTCAGGCGTGGAATGAGATAAACGCGGCCATAACAGCGGAATGACACCGGTAAACCGAAAGGCAGGAACAGGAGAGCGCACGAGGGAGCTACCAGGGGGAAACGCCTGGGATCTTTATAGTCCTGTCGGGTTTCGCCACCACTGATTTGAGCGTCAGATTCTGTGATGCTTGTCAGGGGGGCGGAGCCTATGGAAAACCGGCAACACCGCGGCGTTTTTTTCCCTCTCATCGTCCCTCATGGCTTCATCTTTTGATGTGCCTGTTCCCTCCGCTCGCCGCAGCCGAACGACCGAGCGCAGCGAGTCAGTGAGCGAGGAAGCGGAATATCTTCGGCCTCACGTCCGGCACCTTACACTCCGTAACTGCATTTTTTCATAGGATGCAGGATAGGGCTAACGCCGCAAAGTGACGTCACCTGACGTTCCTGGATTACAAAGGTTAAAGCAGCGGACAGGAAATGTTTTGTGCCCACAGCTATGCTGGCTTATTCACAAAACAGCGGGACAATATGTGTTTTTGGAGTACCGCCGGCACGCCAATGACTCCTGGTCAGGTTCCGCCCGAAACCGTATGTTTGCTATCTTTTTGCTACCTGTTTGCTACTTGTTTGCTATCTGTTTGCTACTTGTTTGCTACCGCTACCCTCTGCTGTGAAAAGAGTCAGGCACGTTAGCGATGTATACATCGCCGCGCCGCAAGGGTTCCCCTTCCGAATCCCGTTCATCTCTGCGCGCTGATCACCCCAGGTTAAATCCGACCCCTTTGGCAATAAATCCTGCCATGCCTGACGGCCTGGCCAACGCCTCACGGCCGCACAGTAAACTGCGCACCCGTTCACCGTTATCAGGGTGGTTCATGATGGCTTTCAGGGCGCTCGCCGGATTTTAGCCGCTAAAATGGAGGCCAGGCATGTCTGTGCATAGCCATGCAGCTGCGCAAAAATCATCAGGGGCGTTTTTCAGTGTTTGGGATAGGGAAAGGTGCCGGAAATCGGCCGGACGCGGCAGAAACGCCTTCAGGCCGTCTCAGCGGTGCACGCAACGGATGTTATGGTAAATTCTCTAGGTAAGCATAGAAGGGGGCTGGCTATGAAGTTTGGGGTTAGTGAAGAGGATATACAGATCACTATCAATGGTTGATACAGGCTCAACACCCGCTGTTTAAGCATCTTCAGGAATAACGATGCTGCCTTAGGTCTTCACATAAATACACAGGTGTAGAGACAAAAAGCCCCTATGGTTAGGAGCTTTTCTTTACCTAAATGAAATATCGTTTTTAGATATTTTCATAAAATTCATGGACCTGTTTTTCAGGAGCATCCAAGTTCCGTGGGCGGTAAACCACCTCAACTTCTTCAAGATTTACTTTATCTTGAGCACGATATAAACCATATGCTATTTGCATTTTCATCCAAGAGTCAGCAGAACGCCCTAAGGCTTTTGATAGGCGTAATGCCATTTCATAAGAAAGGTCAGCTTTTTGGTTTACTAACCGGCTAACGGTTGATGTATCAACACCAAGCTTTTCTGCAAACGTTCCTATTTGAAGCTCTAACGGCTCTAAATATACTTCGCGGATAAACTCGCCGGGGTGCATAGGTTTTTGCAATGTAAACATGCAACCTCCTAAATACTCTGATTTTGCGCCTTGCGCAACGCGCAAACCTATTGACATAAGCAATCCATTTGTGATAAAATGGATTAGTTAAGGGTAATTTTTTTCTTAACGTTAACAGTTTGGTTCTTCTGTTTTGTTCTTGTAGTGACTATCTGGCAGTTCTAAAGCTTCGCAGGCGTAGAATACTACCTATAAATAGAACATAGTCAAGAAACTTTACTAAACAAGAAGAACTTCTAAAACATAAAAATTTTCATATGGAGAAGTTCAATGATTAAAAATTTTAAATCCAAAAAACTAAAACAATTTAACAGTGGTGATACAAGTAAGGTAGCACAAGCGCATAAAAAGAAAATAGAGATTATCTTAAACGCTTTAGATACCGCTACTTCAATAAATGATCTTGACCTTCCTGGTTTGGATCTTCATTCGTATGCTGAATATACCCCAACCCGCTGGTCATTAAAGGTGTCGGCGAACTATCGTATTTTCTTTGAGTGGGATGGTGCCAACGTCCGTAATGTGGATTACGACGATCCACATTAATCTCAGTTAAATCAACGACTTAGGTCATGGGCTTGAATCACTAAAGTGATTCAAGCCCATGAGGCTATTATATGGTTTTTTTTTATTAAGTCAATGGCTTGGTAAAGATAATTTCTTGAGATTGAGTGGGACGCAGAGTATCTTTAATCCTGAAACGAAAAAACCACCTGGGGAGGTGGTTTTTCGAAGGTTCAGCAAGTTGGGGAACTTCTGAACCGTGGTAACAGGGTGTACAAGACCGCTGCCACCAAATACGTCCTTCCAGTTTAGCCGTAGTTAGGCTGATACTTCAAGAACTCTGCATTAGTAATCTCTTGTACACCCTCTTACCAGTGGCCGCTGCCAGTGGCGATAAGTCGTGCCTTTCCGGGTTGGACTCAAGACGATAGTTACCGGAAAAGGCGCAGCGGTCGGACTGAACGGGGGGTTCGTGCATACAGTCCAGCTTGGAGCGAACTGCCTACCCGGAACTGAGTGTCAGGCGTGGAATGAGATAAACGCGGCCATAACAGCGGAGTGACACCGGTAAACCGAAAGGCAGGAACAGGAGAG
>NZ_CP055419.1:0-24949 GCF_013615435.1 Citrobacter sp. RHBSTW-00944
GTGGATAAATCCTCCGGTGAAGTCGTAAATCTCACTCCTAATGCCAGTAATACAGTGCAGCCAGTGGCACTGATGCGGCTCGGAGTGTTTGTCCCTACTCTCAAATCACTGAAAAACAGTAAAAAGAACACGCTTTCGCGTACTGATGCGACGGAAGAACTGACGCGTCTATCTCTCGCCAGAGCCGAAGGGTTTGATAAGGTGGAGATCACCGGTCCCCGCCTGGATATGGATAATGACTTCAAGACCTGGGTAGGGGTGATCCATTCCTTTGCACGCCATAAGGTTATCGGCGATAAGGTTGAACTGCCGTTTGTTGAGTTCGCCAAACTCTGTGGGATCCCCTCCAGTCAGTCATCACGCAAGCTCCGGGAGCGTATCAGCCCCTCGCTAAAACGTATCGCGGGTACCGTGATCTCGTTTTCCCGCACGACCGAAAGTCACACCAAAGAGTACATCACACACCTGGTGCAGTCGGCCTACTATGATACGGAGAAGGATATCGTCCAGTTGCAGGCCGATCCGCGCCTCTTTGAACTCTACCAGTTTGACCGGAAAGTGTTACTGCAGCTCAAGGCCATCAATGCCCTGAAACGCCGGGAGTCCGCCCAGGCCCTTTATACCTTTATAGAGAGTCTGCCCCGGGATCCGGCACCGATATCTCTGGCGCGTCTGCGGGCCCGCCTGAACCTGAAATCCCCTGTGTTCTCGCAGAACCAGACGGTGAGGCGTGCCATGGAGCAGCTCCGGGAGATTGGCTATCTGGATTACACGGAGATCCAGCGGGGACGCACTAAACTCTTCTGCATTCATTACCGGCGGCCCAAGTTAAAACCACCGCATGATGAGAGTGCTGAGAACCCTCAACTGCCAGCCGCACCGGGTGATGTGAGTCCGGAGATGGCTGAGAAATTGGCGCTTTTAGAGAAACTTGGCATCACGCTCGATGACCTGGAAAAACTCTTCAAATCCCGCTGAACATAAGCTGTAGTGAGTAACACCTCTCTGTTTACTTGCTACAGCTTATATTGCTGCCTCTGGTGAGTGTCCTGCTCACTACAGCTTATATAAGCGGTGATGAGTGCGGCTCATGTCTGAGGCCCGTGCTTCCTGAGCAACAAACTTCCACCATTGTTTTTCTGCAGTTGCCGCAGCCCTGCGGACTTATTGCATCAGGCTTCCACATATCACAATCTGCTTACTCCAGCTTATGTTGCCTGCTACAGCTTATTTCACTCACTACAGCTTATCTCCGGGAAGATTTACTCACTACAGCTTATATAAACTGTGGCGAGTGACGTTGTCACGTCAGAGGGGGAAGTGTCCGGAGGATCTGCGCGGCATCATGCCCGTCACCGGTGAACGGCACGGCTAGTGTGGCCGCCATATCCAGCGCAAACACTCTGGTATATACCTCCATCGAGCGCGGATCCTTGTGGCCGGCCAGCGCCTGAATCACTTTCCGGGGCTGGCGGTGATAGAGCATATGCATGATATAGCTGTGCCGGAAGGTATGGGGCGTTACCGGAATTGAAAAATGGACCCCGTCAGCTTCGGCCCGCTTAACGGCCTGCTTCAGCCAGTTACGCATGGTTTCATCGGTGACGGCCCACAGCGGTTCACGCCGGCGGGGACGGGTGGTGACCATCCAGCTCGCCATCTGCCTGACATAGCTTATATCGGTCAGCGGGACCAGGCGGACCTCATCTTTCGGTGGGCGCCCGCGTCGGGCCCGTACTTTTTCAGACAGTACCCGCACAAAGGGTCGCAGACCATCGAGATCAAATGACTCCGGGGTCAGCGTCCGGGCTTCTCCGATACGGATACCGGTGTTCCACATGGTGGCGAACAGCATGTGATGGCGCTGGTCGGGCATATACCAGAGGAGGGCACTCACTTCCGGCGCCAGCAGATAAGCCGGGGTGGCACCGGTGGAGGTGGCCATGCGTCGTAATGCCACGGCGGTCGCAAAATCAACGCCCGGGGCGATCGGCAACAACGAAACGCGTTCTGGTGAATTCTGCAGGGGAATGACGTTGTTCATCGGCTATTTTTCACGTAGCGCACGCACTTTTTATGGATACAGGTATTTTGCACCTGACCGGCCGATCCTGCCATGACAATAAATCGCAGCGCGCGGATCCTTTTATTGTCTTATCCCGCATTATTGCGGGTAAAACCAAATGCGTAAAGGATCCTTTTTCAACATAGATCCACGTTAAAGCCAGTCATGACGCGGCCTGAGGGCTGTTTTACGGTTTTTGGGAGAAATGGGGTAATGCCAGGACATACATGATCGGACCATAATGAGAATGGAGCAGAGAAGAAGAGGATGCGCTACGTGAATTCTGACCTGGTACACCCCTGTAACCCTGTCAGTTTTCACGTAGCGCAATGTGGTAACTGACTATTGCCAGTTGATATGACGGCCGGCATTCTGATGCTGACTTAATATACGGATAATAGGTAATGCTGCCAACTTACTGATTTAGTGTATGATGGTGATTTTAAGGTGCTTGCGTGGCTTCCATTTCCATCAGATGTCCTTCCTGCTCCGCTACTGAAGGCGTGGTGCGTAACGGCAAAAGCACTGCCGGACATCAGCGCTATCTCTGCTCTCATTGCCGTAAAACATGGCAACTACAGTTCACTTACACCGCCTCTCAGCCCGGTACGCACCAGAAAATCATTGATATGGCCATGAATGGCGTCGGATGTCGCGCCAGTGCACGCATTATGGGCGTTGGCCTCAACACGGTTTTACGTCACTTAAAAAACTCAGGCCGCAGTCGGTAACCTCGCGCATACAACCGGGCAGTGATGTGATTGGGGTCAGTTTGGATATCGAAAATTATTGTACGTTAAGCTCATTTTTTAATCATTTCTGGTTTTTTTGGAAACGTAATATTCTGGATGTTAAGACGGTCATGCGGGGACATTGAACACAGATAATCATGTCCAGGTACGAACGTCCCATATAGAGTGTGAGCATTGATCGTGCTGTATTTTCGTTTATAGTAGATAGATTCTGTATCATACAGAGCACGTGGTCAGCACTAAAGTACATTACGCTGACTTATTCTGTTCACTGAGGGCTGAGTACCTGCTTTCAAGGATTTATCTGCTGATCATGCGCATTACGCCACCCTGAGTTTTCCCTTCCTCCGCCGTACTGAGCGAGCCTCAGAACGCACGTAATAACATCCCGTCTGCGGATGTGTTTTATCGTATTTGAAACTTATGTCCTCCGGGGCTAACTACATCTAAAAACTGAGAAATTACTATGTTGCTGTCCTCGACGCGTAAGGACTGGCTGGGTAACGTCCGTGGTGACGTGCTGGCTGGTATTGTTGTCGCGCTCGCACTCATTCCAGAAGCGATCGCCTTTTCCATTATTGCCGGTGTTGACCCTCAGGTGGGGCTTTACTCCGCTTTCTGTATCCCGCTGATTATGGCCTTCTTTGGTGGTCGCCCGGCGATGATATCTTCATCAACGGGGGCAATGGCGCTCCTGATGGTGACCCTGGTGAAGGATCATGGACTACAGTACTTACTGGCTGCCTCCGTACTGACCGGCGTATTCCAGCTGATAGCCGGTTATCTTAAACTCGGCGGTCTCATGCGCTACGTCTCACGCTCCGTGGTGACCGGATTCGTTAATGCACTCGCGATCCTGATTTTCATGGCGCAGTTACCTGAGCTCACCAATGTGACCTGGCATGTTTATGCTATGACGGCAGTAGGGCTCGCCATTATCTACCTCTTCCCGTATCTGAATAAAACAATCCCCTCACCCCTTGTCTGTATCGTGGTGCTTACGGCGATTGCCATATGGCTGCATGTGGACGTGCGTACGGTCGGGGATATGGGCAAACTGCCTGACAGTCTGCCGGTCTTCCTGGTGCCGGATATCCCGCTGAATCTTGATACGCTCCTGATTATTCTCCCTTACTCCGCAGGCCTCGCCATTGTAGGGTTACTGGAATCAATGATGACAGCCACGATTGTGGACGATATGACGGATACCCCCAGTGATAAAAACAGGGAATGCAAGGCTCAGGGCATCGCTAATATCTGCACCTCATTTGTCGGGGGAATGGCGGGCTGTGCAATGATTGGTCAGTCTGTTATCAACGTGAAATCCGGCGGTCGGGGCCGTCTGTCCACCCTCACTGCCGGTGTGGTCCTGATGTGTATGGTAGTCTTTCTGAGGGACCTGGTCTCGCAAATCCCTATGGCCGCGCTTGTCGCCGTAATGATCATGGTTTCGATTGGTACCTTTTCATGGCGTTCAGTTACCGACCTTAAAAGCCATCCCATTTCTACCAGCGTGGTGATGCTGGCAACAGTGGTGGTGGTGGTGGCCACTCATAATCTGGCATTCGGGGTACTGACCGGTGTGCTTATCGCTTCCCTGAATTTTGCCACTAAAGTGGCGCGTTTTCTGGCTGTCTCTTCAGAACTCAGGGAAGAGTCCCGGCTCTATAAGGTCACCGGGCAGGTGTTCTTTGCCTCCGCCGACCGCTTTATGGCGTATTTTGATTTTCGCGAAGCTGCAGAGAAAGTTGTCATTGATGTTACGCATGCCCATTTCTGGGATATCACGTCGGTCAGCGCACTGGATAAGGTGGTTATTAAATTCCGCAGAGAAGGAACAGACGTTGAGATCCGCGGGATGAACGAAGCAACCCGTACTATGGAAGGTGCGAACAAGTTCCTGATATGAGATCATCATATTCATCCGGAGCGCATCCCAGAGGGACATCATGAGCCATCAACTCACCTTCGCCGATAGTGAATTCAGCACTAAGCGCCGTCAGACCCGAAAAGAGATTTTCCTCTCCCGCATGGAGCAGATTCTGCCATGGCAGAATATGACCGCTGTCATCGAGCCGTTTTATCCCAAGGCGGGCAATGGCCGACGGCCCTATCCGCTGGAGACCATGCTGCGTATTCACTGCATGCAGCATTGGTACAACCTGAGCGACGGTGCCATGGAAGATGCCCTGTACGAAATCGCCTCCATGCGCCTGTTTGCCCGATTATCCCTGGATAGCGCCCTGCCGGATCGCACCACCATCATGAATTTCCGCCACCTGCTCGAGCAGCATCAACTGGCCCGTCAATTGTTCAAGACCATCAATCGCTGGCTGGCCGAAGCAGGCGTCATGATGACCCAAGGCACTTTGGTGGATGCCACCATCATTGAGGCACCC
This sequence comes from Citrobacter sp. RHBSTW-00944, assembly GCF_013615435.1. NCBI lineage: Bacteria > Pseudomonadati > Pseudomonadota > Gammaproteobacteria > Enterobacterales > Enterobacteriaceae > Citrobacter > Citrobacter sp. RHBSTW-00944. Next base: position 5,217 of record NZ_CP055419.1, read on the forward strand.
AGCTCTACCAAGAACAATGAGCAGCAACGCGATCCGGAGATGCATCAGACCAAGAAAGGCAATCAGTGGCACTTTGGCATGAAGGCCCACATTGGTGTCGATGCCAAGAGTGGCCTGACCCACAGCCTGGTCACCACCGCGGCCAACGAGCATGACCTCAATCAGCTGGGTAATCTGCTTCATGGAGAGGAGCAATTTGTCTCAGCCGATGCCGGCTACCAGGGAGCGCCACAGCGCGAGGAGCTGGCCGAGGTGGATGTGGACTGGCTGATCGCCGAGCGTCCCGGCAGGGTAAAAACCTTGAAGCAGCATCCGCGCAAGAACAAAACGGCCATCAACATCGAATACATGAAAGCCAGCATCCGTGCCAGGGTGGAGCACCCGTTTCGCATCATCAAGCGGCAGTTCGGCTTCGTGAAAGCCAGATACAAGGGGCTGCTGAAAAACGATAACCAACTGGCGATGTTATTCACCCTGGCCAACCTGTTTCGGGTGGACCAAATGATACGTCAGTGGGAGAGATCTCAGTAAAAACCGGAAATAACGCCAGAAATGGTGGAAAAAATAGCCTAAATAGGCTGATTCGATGTGTTTGCGGGAAAAAAATCGGCCCAGATCCGCGAAATTTTAATCAGCGAGTCAGCTTGGGAAGAAATGACCTGCTTATTCGCACCTTCCTTAATATAAAGACACAAGCAGAGACATTTTTGGCACGATATAAAAACGCTAAGTTAAAAAATCACTATGACGTGTTGGGTATCAAATGTTCACTGGCATAAACCTCTGTTTCTGATGTAAAACAGATTTTCTGAGGAGGCGTAAAACTGGATTGGCCCCTATATTTCCATACACTTTTTATCACTTAACCCATTACTGGTTCGCCGCCGCAGATATTCCCGTGGCGAACGATACCCCAGTGCACTATGCGGATGCCATTCGTTGTAATGTTCGAAGGCCTCCGCAAGGTTCTTTACCGCTGTTAACCCGTCGGGTTTCGGCATGATGCTGATGTAATCGCGCTTCATCGTTTTCACGAAGCTCTCTGCCATCCCGTTGCTTTCCGGGCTACGTACCGCCGTATGTTTAGGCTCCAGTCCTACCATTCTGGCGAACTGACGCGTCTGATAAGAACGGTAGGCTGAACCGTTGTCTGTCAGCCACTCAACTGGGGATGTCGGCAGGCTGTTACCGAAACGACGCTCCACGGCACCCAGCATGACGTCCTGCACGGTTTCACTGTCATATCCACCGTTACTGGCCGCCCAGTAAAGTGCCTCGCGATCGCAACAGTCCAGAGCGAACGTGACCCGCAGTTTTTCACCGTTATCACAGCTGAACTCGAAGCCGTCAGAGCACCACCGCTGGTTACTTTCTCCAACGGCCACTTTCCCTGTATGCGCCCGCTTCGATGGCGGTATTTCCGGTTTACGCTCAAGCAGCAGCGCATTCTGACGCATGATGCGGTATACGCGTTTGGCATTGATCACCGCCATGTCGTCAGTTTCTGATTGTCTGCGCAGCAGTGCCCATACCCGACGATAACCATAGGTGGGCAGATCGCCGATAACGGTATGGATACGGGCCAGCGCGTCAGTATCATCAGGCTTGCGCTTGCACCGACGATCCTGCCAGTCCTTCGACCGACGGGCCATGGCATGCAGTTGCGCACGTGAGACCCGGAGGCAACGACTGACAAGGCTTATTCGCCATCCTCCGGCAACAAGGGCACGTGCGCTATCCACTTTTTTTGTCGGCCATATTCAACGGCTTCTTTTAGCAGCTCGTTTTCCATGGTTTTCTTGCCCAACAGGCGTTGCAGCTCTTTAATTTGCTTCATCGCAGATGCCAGCTCCGACGCGGGCACAACCTGTTCTCCTGCGGCAACGGCTGTAAGGCTGCCTTCCTGATACTGCTTACGCCACAGGAACAGCTGACTGGCAGCAACGCCATGCTGACGGGCGACCAGCGACACGGTCATTCCGGGCTCAAAACTCTGCTGAACAATGGCGATTTTTTCCTGAACACTTCGCCGTCTGCGCTTCTCTGGACCTAAAACATCAATCATTCGGACTCCAACGACTAGTCTAAAAACTAGTATTAAGACTATCACTAACTTAAGTGATACCAACTGTCTGGAGATTCAGGGGGCCAGTCTAAAAACCTCCTCGTACTGCGAAATTGATTTAGTGATAGCGATCGATCACGCCAACCAGATAGTGGTCGGTTTGCTGCATGTTGATGCCCGCTTTTTTAGCGCTGCGGACTTCATCCAGAATGATTTGCAACAGCGTCCCGTCCACGATTTCCTCTTTTCTGTATCGCTTCAGGAAGTTAATCGCTGACTTATCGTTTGCTGCCTGGGCGTCTTCCGTCAAAGAGGTCAGCGCATTAATGCGCTTCTGGTAATCGCTTACCGTCTGCTCAAACAGATCTTCCAGCGTGGAAAATTCACCGCACCGGGCGTGTTGCTCCTGTAACACCGGCGTGGCGCCGCTCTGTTTGATGTATTCGTACATGCGCATCATTTGCGTCACCGTATTTTGCGCCTGATGACGCAAAAATAGTGCGGTGCCATTAAGGCTATTCTCGCTGCACCTCTGGCTGAGCTGAAGATACAAATTTGAGGTATAAAACTCCTGATTCATTTGCGCATTCAGTTTTTGAACTATTCCGCTAGCGATCATAGGACTTCCTTATTTCTTGTCATCTCAGAAAACGGTCACTCTTCGAAAAAACAACCAGAATAAAAGCGATTCTTTCGCTTTTTTTATTGCGCCTGGTTACGCAGTCATATTCATTTTAAGTCGGGATGCTCCTTATTTAAATATCCAACCCTACTATCGCATTTCTATCTGGCATTATTCTGTGATGGTGTTTCGATATTCACACTCCCTGTGCCAATCCTTTCTTATCGACAGTAGGAAACTTCCTCCGGCTATTCTGCTGAACACGATTAGGGGCACTGTTGCAAAGTTAGCGATGAGGCAGCCTTTTGTCTTATTCAAAGGCCTTACATTTCAAAAACTCTGCTTACCAGGCGCATTTCGCCCAGGGGATCACCATAATAAAATGCTGAGGCCTGGCCTTTGCGTAGTGCACGCATCACCTCAATACCTTTGATGGTGGCGTAAGCCGTCTTCATGGATTTAAATCCCAGCGTGGCGCCGATTATCCGTTTCAGTTTGCCATGATCGCATTCAATCACGTTGTTCCGGTACTTAATCTGTCGGTGTTCAACGTCAGACAGGCACCGGCCTTCGCGTTTGAGCAGAGCAAGCGCGCGACCATAGGCGGGCGCTTTATCCGTGTTGATGAATCGCGGGATCTGCCACTTCTTCACGTTGTTGAGGATTTTACCCAGAAACCGGTATGCAGCTTTGCTGTTACGACGGGAGGAGAGATAAAAATCGACAGTGCGGCCCCGGCTGTCGACGGCCCGGTACAGATACGCCCAGCGGCCATTGACCTTCACGTAGGTTTCATCCATGTGCCACGGGCAAAGATCGGAAGGGTTACGCCAGTACCAGCGCAGCCGTTTTTCCATTTCAGGCGCATAACGCTGAACCCAGCGGTAAATCGTGGAGTGATCGACATTCACTCCGCGTTCAGCCAGCATCTCCTGCAGCTCACGGTAACTGATGCCGTATTTGCAGTACCAGCGTACGGCCCACAGAATGATGTCACGCTGAAAATGCCGGCCTTTGAATGGGTTCATGTGCAGCTCCATCAGCAAAAGGGGATGATAAGTTTATCACCACCGACTATTTGCAACAGTGCCTGGGAAACTTAGCCCATAACAATCTTGATAGGGGTCAGTTTGGAGATCGGAAATTTTTGTACGTTAAGCACATTATTCAACCAATTCGGATACGTAAGTGATTGATTTATCGTCAGTGGCTATCGCTTTTAGGTTGTCGCTCTTGCTGTATCGCATTTAGGTTATCCGATTAAGACAAAATCCCCTGAAAACGCTGTATAGCGCGGGAGTACACCCTATTGCTATAGGTAAGTCTGTTCAAAAAACAGGCTTACCGTACAATAATTCTCTATATCCAAACTGACCCCTACACGCTCGTAAGCGGCTCTTACGACCCGCTAACGCGGAGATACGCCCCAACTGCGGCTTCGCCTTGTTGTGACCACTCCGACCGCGCACAAAAGCCTCTGAGCCGCTTTTAGCGGAATATGGCTTTGCAGGGTGAAGGGATGGATAGGCGATCCCTTTCGATCCCTCACTGGTATCGGCGGCTAACCCTCGGTGCTACCTGTCATTTCATCCTGCCGCCTTACATGCGCTAACGCGCATAAATCCCCGTTCCTCAGTGGAACGAAAACTCACGCTAACAGGGTAGTGACCGGGTAGCCACGATAACTGCCAACAAAATTAGCTTATAGGTTAATTCTACCTTGTCTGAAATTAGCCTATAGGTTAATATTAATAGAAATGGGAGGTCACATGTTTAGCGTTGTTTATCACCCGGAAGCCAGGGAAGAAGCCACAGCATTACCCGTAAAAATCAGGGTGAAGTTTGACCGTCTCATCGGCAAACTGGAGTATGACGCCCGATTACTGCGGGAGCCGGACACGAAGCCCCTGGGCGATGGACTTTTTGAGATCCGCACGATGGGGACGGACATAGCCAGGGGAATCTGGGTATACCACAAAGGCAATACCATCATCATGCTCCGTGTTTTCATCAAGAAGTCACAGAAAACGCCAGCGAAAGAAATCGATCTCGCCAAAAAGCGGTTAGCGGAGGTACTTAATGAAACTGGTAAGCCATAAAGAACTGCATAACGAGTGGATGCAGGACGATGAATATCGCGCTGCATGGCAGGAAGAAGAACGTAAGGAAAAGCTCAGGGAGCTGCTTGCTGAATGGCGCAAGCATGACAACCTGACAAAAGCGCAGGTTGCTGAACGCATGGGGGTTACACCTCCGGTTATTTCTCGCCTGGAAAACAACATCACCAAAGCCAGCATCGACACACTGACCCGCTACGCTCACGCCTGCGGCATCAAGAAACCTGTCATTGCCCTGTACTGAATAGCCAGCCCTCCGGGGCTGGCCTTTTTGTTTCGGTCAGTCCCAAAATTTTGTTAAAGCAAGTTTAAAATGTCACCTGTTTCTCCAAAGTTGAAATGTCACTTCTAAGCCAATCTATTTATACATAATCTTTACATCTTTCCCCGGTGACAAAGTGCTAATTGGTCTGTAATGTTCAATGTGTGGCAGGCAAGCCGCCGGTGACTTAGGGAAGGTGCGAACAAGTTCCTGATATGAGATCATCATATTCATCCGGAGCGCATCCCAGAGGGACATCATGAGCCATCAACTCACCTTCGCCGATAGTGAATTCAGCACTAAGCGCCGTCAGACCCGAAAAGAGATTTTCCTCTCCCGCATGGAGCAGATTCTGCCATGGCAGAATATGACCGCTGTCATCGAGCCGTTTTATCCCAAGGCGGGCAATGGCCGACGGCCCTATCCGCTGGAGACCATGCTGCGTATTCACTGCATGCAGCATTGGTACAACCTGAGCGACGGTGCCATGGAAGATGCCCTGTACGAAATCGCCTCCATGCGCCTGTTTGCCCGATTATCCCTGGATAGCGCCCTGCCGGATCGCACCACCATCATGAATTTCCGCCACCTGCTCGAGCAGCATCAACTGGCCCGTCAATTGTTCAAGACCATCAATCGCTGGCTGGCCGAAGCAGGCGTCATGATGACCCAAGGCACTTTGGTGGATGCCACCATCATTGAGGCACCCAGCTCTACCAAGAACAAAGAGCAGCAACGCGATCCGGAGATGCATCAGACCAAGAAAGGCAATCAGTGGCACTTTGGCATGAAGGCCCACATTGGTGTCGATGCCAAGAGTGGCCTGACCCACAGCCTGGTCACCACCGCGGCCAACGAGCATGACCTCAATCAGCTGGGTAATCTGCTTCATGGAGAGGAGCAATTTGTCTCAGCCGATGCCGGCTACCAGGGAGCGCCACAGCGCGAGGAGCTGGCCGAGGTGGATGTGGACTGGCTGATCGCCGAGCGTCCCGGCAGGGTAAAAACCTTGAAGCAGCATCCGCGCAAGAACAAAACGGCCATCAACATCGAATACATGAAAGCCAGCATCCGTGCCAGGGTGGAGCACCCGTTTCGCATCATCAAGCGGCAGTTCGGCTTCGTGAAAGCCAGATACAAGGGGCTGCTGAAAAACGATAACCAACTGGCGATGTTATTCACCCTGGCCAACCTGTTTCGGGTGGACCAAATGATACGTCAGTGGGAGAGATCTCAGTAAAAACCGGAAATAACGCCAGAAATGGTGGAAAAAATAGCCTAAATAGGCTGATTCGATGTGTTTGCGGGAAAAAAATCGGCCCAGATCCGCGAAATTTTAATCAGCGAGTCAGCTTGGGAAGAAATGACCTGCTTATTCGCACCTTCCTTAAAACACATGTATCTCTCAAAGTGGCTTCCGATATCTTAAAAGACAAGAATCAAGTGCTAGAGCAAGAGGTCGAAAGACGAACCAACGAAGCTTTGCGGCAAAAAGAAGAGCTTCACGCAATTCAAGATGTTTCCATTTATGCCATGATTTCGTTAGCCGAATCCCGCGATAACGAAACGGGTAACCACATTAAACGTACCCAAGCTTACATAAAACGTTTAGCAGAGCAATTACGCCAAAACTCGCGTTATGTTTCAGAACTGACCGATGACTTTATTGCCCTGTTATATAAATCAGCGCCTCTGCACGATATCGGGAAAATAGGCATTCCAGACAACATCTTGCGGAAAGAAGGCTCCCTGACCGACGATGAATTTCGAGTGATGAAAACTCATACCACCATCGGTTATGAAGCGATTAAAAATGCTGAGAAAGTATGCGGCCAGCCTATGAAGTTCTTGATTGTCGCAAAAGAGATCGCCTACTCACATCACGAACGCTGGGATGGTGAAGGATACCCATTAGGTCTTGCTGGAGAGCAAATTCCGTTGTCCGCCCGACTCATGGCTATAGCAGACGTCTATGATGCGCTCATCAGCAAGCGAGTTTATAAACCTGCGTTTTCACATTCAGACGCAGTAAATATCATTGTGTCAGGCAAAGGCACTCAATTTGACCCTACTATCATCGATGCCTTCGCTGAAATTACAGATGAACTCGATGCCATTGCTCAAGAATACACTAACTAGATAAGACAAGTACTTATAGCCGTTTCTGAGACAAACATGAAAGACAAGAAAATCACCACACAATCGTGGGTGTGGCGTTCAATGGTCAAAACCGGAATCATTCCCCTCATTCTGGTGGAATCGGTTCTTATTGCCGTTTACCTAATAAGTAACCGTTTTATCAGTTCCGACAACATGGAATACATTTACACAAAAGTAAATGAAGAGTTGAAGATCTCATCGGAGAGAGAAGCAGCAATCATTAGAGAGAAGCTGCTCTCAATAGAAACCTTAACGGCCGTATACCAAAACGAAACAGAACGTGTTTTATCAGAAGAACACACCATTTGACCTGCTCCCCGTTGATTAGTACACCCCGATGTTAGTAATGTCTTCATAAGCCACATGAGGACATCCCCATGAAGAAGCGTTTTTCCGACGAACAGATCATCAGTATTCTCCGCGAAGCCGAAGCTGGGGTACCCGCCCGTGAACTCTGCCGCAAGCATGCCATTTCCGATGCCACGTTTTACACCTGGCGTAAGAAGTATGGCGGTATGGAGGTGCCTGAAGTTAAGCGCCTGAAGTCGCTTGAGGAAGAGAACACCAGACTCAAGAAGCTGCTTGCCGAAGCCATGCTGGATAAAGAGGCGCTTCAGGTGGCTCTTGGGCGAAAGTACTGACGACAGACCAGAAGCGGGAAGCCGTGATGTTGATGTGTGATGCGACCGGTCTGTCGCAACGTCGTGCCTGCAGGCTTACAGGTTTATCCCTGTCGACCTGCCGCTATGAGGCTCACCGTCCGGCTGCTGATGCGCATTTATCAGGGCGCATCACTGAGCTGGCACTGGAGCGCAGGCGTTTTGGCTACCGTCGTATTTGGCAGTTGCTGCGCCGTGAAGGGCTTCATGTTAATCATAAGCGCGTGTACCGGCTTTATCACCTCAGTGGCCTGGGCGTAAAACGCAGAAGACGTCGTAAAGGGCTGGCAACAGAACGTCTGCCGCTGCTCCGTCCGGCGGCGCCCAATCTGACCTGGTCGATGGATTTCGTCATGGACGCACTTTCCACCGGTCGCAGGATCAAGTGTCTTACCTGCGTCGATGATTTCACAAAGGAATGCCTGACGGTCACTGTTGCCTTTGGGATTTCAGGCGTTCAGGTCACGCGTATTCTGGACAGCATTGCACTGTTTCGAGGCTATCCGGCGACGATAAGAACTGACCAGGGGCCGGAGTTCACTTGCCGTGCACTGGATCAATGGGCCTTTGAGCATGGTGTTGAGTTGCGCTTAATCCAGCCGGGCAAGCCAACGCAGAACGGATTTATTGAGAGCTTTAACGGACGATTTCGCGATGAATGTTTGAATGAGCACTGGTTCAGCGATATCGTTCATGCCAGGAAAATTATTAATGACTGGCGGCAGGATTATAACGAATGCCGCCCGCACTCCACGCTGAATTATCAGACACCGTCTGAATTTGCAGCGGGCTGGAGAAAGGGTCATTCTGAGAATGAAGATTCCGACGTTACTAACTGAGTGTTGTATCTAATCGTGGGGGCAGGTCATGTCCTGTCAGTCTCAGGTCTGCCTGATGGCGTTGTGAATGCGGCTGCTGAAGCCAGGCGTAAAAACCACTGGGATGAACATCCAGCACCCGACAGAGCAGGCGAACACGCCAGCAACAGGAGTTGTCACGGATAAAGGCGTACCTCAGTCGGACAGCTTTGCGAAGTACGCCGCTGTAGATTCAATTGGTCAACGCAACAGTTATGTGAAAACATGGGGTTGCGGAGGTTTTTTGAATGAGACGAACATTTACAGCAGAGGAAAAAGCCTCTGTTTTTGAACTATGGAAGAACGGAACAGGCTTCAGTGAAATAGCGAATATCCTGGGTTCAAAACCCGGAACGATCTTCACTATGTTAAGGGATACTGGCGGCATAAAACCCCATGAGCGTAAGCGGGCTGTAGCTCACCTGACACTGTCTGAGCGCGAGGAGATACGAGCTGGTTTGTCAGCCAAAATGAGCATTCGTGCGATAGCTACTGCGCTGAATCGCAGTCCTTCGACGATCTCACGTGAAGTTCAGCGTAATCGGGGCAGACGCTATTACAAAGCTGTTGATGCTAATAACCGAGCCAACAGAATGGCGAAAAGGCCAAAACCGTGCTTACTGGATCAAAATTTACCATTGCGAAAGCTTGTTCTGGAAAAGCTGGAGATGAAATGGTCTCCAGAGCAAATATCAGGATGGTTAAGGCGAACAAAACCACGTCAAAAAACGCTGCGAATATCACCTGAGACAATTTATAAAACGCTGTACTTTCGTAGCCGTGAAGCGCTACACCACCTGAATATACAGCATCTGCGACGGTCGCATAGCCTTCGCCATGGCAGGCGTCATACCCGCAAAGGCGAAAGAGGTACGATTAACATAGTGAACGGAACACCAATTCACGAACGTTCCCGAAATATCGATAACAGACGCTCTCTGGGGCATTGGGAGGGCGATTTAGTCTCAGGTACAAAAAACTCTCATATAGCCACACTTGTAGACCGAAAATCACGTTATACGATCATCCTTAGACTCAGGGGCAAAGATTCTGTCTCAGTAAATCAGGCTCTTACCGACAAATTCCTGAGTTTACCGTCAGAACTCAGAAAATCACTGACATGGGACAGAGGAATGGAACTGGCCAGACATCTGGAATTTACTGTCAGCACCGGCGTTAAAGTTTACCTCTGCGATCCTCAGAGTCCTTGGCAGCGGGGAACAAATGAGAACACAAATGGGCTAATTCGGCAGTACTTTCCTAAAAAGACATGTCTTGCCCAATATACTCAACATGAACTAGATCTGGTTGCTGCTCAGCTAAACAACAGACCGAGAAAGACACTGAAGTTCAAAACACCGAAAGAGATAATTGAAAGGGGTGTTGCATTGACAGATTGAATCTACAGCGGCTTTTTTTAATATGTCCCGTTCGTCGGTAACCCGTTTCAGCTCTTTCTGGAGACGGCGGATCTCGGCCTGAGCATCTGACTGTTCTTTATTAGTGGAAGAATCCGGACCGTACTTCTTTATCCAGGCGTAAAGGCTGTGGGTGGTGATATCGAGACGTGTTGCAACGCTGGCAACAGAATAACCGCGATCAACAACCTGTTTGACTGCTTCAGTTTTAAACTCTTCGGGATAACGCTTACCGCTCATGGGCACCTCTCTTTAAGCCATCTTAAATGACTCTGAGGTGTCTGTTAAACCCATGGCGATTCAGTAGTCAATTCCTCACCATTCAAAACCATCCGCTGGATCTTCGTTAGCTTCAGAGCGTCTGCCACACCTTGTTAGTACGCAGTAATTCCTCTTCCTCGACGCATGCGCCTGCGTGCGCACGCTTTCTGCGGCGAGCGGATGATATTGACTGAAGCATGCAGCAGACTTTCAGTTGGATGCTGAACTGAAAACGGCTACATTTTGATCGGCTTTGCAATTTTTAAGGTGGTTTGCAATTTTAATGTTGCTTTGCGATTTTTATCAAGATTTAATAGATTAATGCAAAGATGATAACAAGGAACAGAGAATGGGACTGATGGAAACGCTTGACCAGTGCATTAATGCTGGTCATGAAATGACGAAAGCTATCGCGATTGCACAGTTTAACGATGATAGTCCGGAAGCTAGGAAAATTACCCGTCGCTGGCGTGTGGGTGAGGCCGCCGATCTGATTGGTGTTTCTTCTCAGGCAATCCGTGATGCCGAAAAAGCAGGACGCCTTCCACATCCTGATATGGAAATGCGTGGACGGGTGGAGCAGCGGGTGGGCTACACCATTGAACAAATCAATCATATGCGGGATGTATTTGGCACCCGTTTGCGCCGTCCTGATGACAGCGTTCCGCCCGTTATTGCGGTGGCAGCACATAAAGGGGGGGTTTATAAGACATCGGTATCTGTCCACCTGGCACAGGATCTGGCGCTGAAAGGGCTGAGGGTACTACTTGTCGAAGGGAATGATCCTCAGGGCACAGCCTCCATGTACCACGGTTGGGTTCCTGATTTGCATATCCATGCCGAAGACACACTGTTGCCTTTTTATCTCGGTGAGCGCGATGATGCAGCCTATGCCGTCAAATCCACCTGCTGGCCGGGTCTCGACATCATTCCGTCATGCTTGGCTCTGCACCGCATTGAAACAGAGCTCATGGGAAGGTTTGACGACGGAAAACTCCCGACAGAACCCCACATGATGCTTCGCCTGGCCATCGAAACGGTGGCTCATGATTATGATGTCATTGTTATCGACAGTGCACCGAACCTCGGTATTGGTACCATCAATGTTGTTTGTGCTGCGGATGTACTCATTGTGCCAACGCCAGCTGAGTTATTCGATTACACCTCTGCCCTTCAGTTTTTTGACATGCTGCGCGATCTGTTAAAAAACGTGGATCTGCAGGGTTTTGAGCCTGACGTCAGAATTCTTCTGACCAAGTACAGCAATAACAATGGCTCGCAGTCACCCTGGATGGAAGAACAGATCCGCGATGCCTGGGGAAGCATGGTACTGAAAAACGTTGTACGCGAGACCGACGAGGTCGGTAAAGGTCAGATCCGTATGAGAACAGTGTTTGAGCAGGCTATCGATCAACGCTCGTCTACAGGAGCCTGGCGAAATGCGCTGGCTATCTGGGAGCCTGTTTGTAATGAAATTTTTGATCGCCTGATTAAACCTCGCTGGGAGATCAGATAATGAAACGTGCTCCAGTTATTCCAAAACATACCATAAAAGATATTAGCCCCGAAACTGAGCCGTCAGCGGCACCCGCTGCACCGATGGTTGATTCATTAATCGCACGTGTAGGAGCCATGGCTCGTGGAAATGCCATACTGCTTCCAGTTTGCGGCCGGGAAGTGAAATTTATTCTGGAAGCCATCCCGGGCGAGAGTGTTGAAACGGCATCGAGAGTCTGGTCAGGTAATGAACGAGACCAGGAACTACTGACCGAAGACGCGCTTGATGATCTAATCCCCTCTTTCATCCTGAGTGGTCAGCAGACGCCTGCGTTCGGACGACGGGTAGAAGGTGTCATTGAGATTGCAGATGGTAGTCGCCGTCGTAAAGCCGCCATTCTGACATCATCGGATTATCGTGTTCTCGTCGGGGATCTCGATGACGAACAGATGATGGCTTTATCACGGCTGGGTAATGATTACCGCCCTGTCAGTGCTTATGAACGGGGCAACCGCTATGCAAAGCGGTTGGAAAATGATTTTAACGGCAATATCTCTGCTCTGGCTGAAGCTGAGAATATTTCCCGTAAAATCATCACGCGTTGCATCAACACGGCCCATTTGCCAAAATCAGTGGTTGCCCTGTTTACTCACCCTGGTGAACTTTCCGCCCGCTCTGGGGAGGCGCTGTATAAAGCATTTTCGGGAAAAGAAGCTTTATTGTTGCAACGGACACAACAGCTTCATGAGCAAAAGAAAGCGGGAGTTATCTTTGAATCCGAGGAAGTTATTGGTTTACTGACAGATGTTCTGAAAGAGCCATCAGGTAAAAAAGTTAACCTTAATACCCGTCATCAATTTGTACCTGGTGCGACAGCCCTATACAAAGGCGATAAGGTGATTTTTAATCTCGATAAATCTCGTTTACCTGCCGAATGTATCGAGAAGATAGAAAGCATACTGCGTGACTTACAAAAAGTTTAGCCTGTTTAATGTTACAAGCGAGCGTTATCATTAATTTCAAATATCCTTAATGCGTTACATGCTGCTTCGGAATATATACATCCGAAGCAGCTATTCTCTGCACTATAACACCAGTGGTGTTAAAAAGGTCTGTTTTCTTATCTCAACCTGATTGTTACCATAATCTAAGATCTAGTTTCTGCTACTTTTTCTTAACTAGTTCCACGGTTCACCCCTCAGCCTGCATATCAGAACTCAGACGGTAACCCATCCCGGAATACTGATTCCACACACCAGATTAACTGGGACCACGGTCCCACCTCCTACTTGCGTGGCAAAACTCACCCGCTAATCCCGCCCGGAATACGGATTCCACACACCAGATTAATGGGACCACGGTCCCACCTCCTACTTACGTGTCAGAACTCACCCGTTAATCCCGCCCGGAATACGGATTCCACACACCAGAATAACTGGGACCACGGTCCCACCTTCTACTTGCGTGGCAGAACTCACCCGTCAACCCCAACCGGGAATATCGATTCCACACGCCGGATTCACTGGAACTATGGTTCCACTCTGTTCAGCTGTTTTTATCACAATACCGATTTTAAGATTGTTACAGTGATTCCTGTATTCGGTGCGTAAGAAGATTATGTTCGTTTTGTTCCCTAGTGCTTCCTCGCTCACTCGCGGGCTTCGCCCTGTCGTTCGGCTGCGGCGAGCACTACTGATTCTCTCTGAAAGGGGAATTTAACTGAACCTAGCAATGGGGATATCTTTCCAACGGGTGGTGTAAGCAGGGGAGAGCATATCGCGTTTCATCTGCCAGGAAGGCGCAATCCCTCGGCTGGTAAACCAGACCTGTCCCAGACCGGAATGATTAATATCATCGAGAACCTTCATTAGCTCAGCGCGGTGAGGACGTGGCGAACGTTCGTCAAACAGCTGCAGCTGCGAAACGCCGGAGCCGGTGAAGTCATTCAGCATCACACCGGCTTTGGCATACCGGTGCCCGTCCTTCCAGATGCGCTCCAGAGCCGTTGTGGCGGCCGCAATGATGTCCCGGGTGTCCTGAGTGGGGGTAAGCAGTTTCTCAGTGGCCACGTTGCCGTAGTAAGGCTCTTTAACGGCGAACGGAGACGTTTTGATGAATACGGAAATATGCCGACAATACTGGCGCTCTTTACGCAGCTTTTCTGAGGCCCGCTCTGCGTACTGACAGACAGCCTGCCGCAGCGAATCGTACTCCGTGATTTTCTCTCCAAAACTGCGGCTGCAGACAATCTGCTGTTTCACTGGCGGGGCTTCCTCAAGCGACATGCAGCTTTCCCCGTTCAGTTCGCATACTGTTCGCTCGAGAACGACGGAGAAATTTTCCGGATGAAGGCCGGGTTCGCCTGGGCCAGATCGAGCGCGGTCCTGATGCCAAGGACATTGAGCTTGCGTGCAATACGGTTTCCCACGCCCCAGATCTCTTCGACCGGCTGCAGTGAAAGCAGTTTCCGCGTTCGCTGTGGATTCCCCCGGGTCAGGGCGAGCACACCACGAAACTGTTTCCACTCTTTAGAGGCCCACTGGGCTGATTTAGCGAGGGTTTTCGTCGGTCCGGCACCCACGTCGATGGTCAGACGGGTACAGTCATACACGTGCTGGCGCAGCTGCCGGCCGAAATCCTCCAGGTCCATGCAGTGCTCCACACCGGTCAAGTCAAGGAACATCTCGTCGATCGAATACTGTTCCACCCTGGGGGCCAGCTCCTCCAGGCAGTTCATCACGCGCGCCGACATCGAGGCATTTATGTGGAATAGAAAATCAATATAAATAATGCATGCTTTAAAAGATTACTATGAACTAAAAGCATACGTCCGAAATTGTTACCACATATCAAGATTCACAACTAATAATTTCGTATATTAATCCTCCAAGGCAGGTAGTCAGCTATCTGTTTGGCTTCCCTGATGCGATGGTAAAATGAAAAGACCACCGTTATGGGTTTAATAAAAAGATGCAGTCTTCTCCAGCTCAGCATGTTAGAAGGATTTTTCAATGGATGTTGAAATCAAATGACCTGCCCCCACGATTAGATACAACACTCAGTTAGTAACGTCGGAATCTTCATTCTCAGAATGACCCTTTCTCCAGCCCGCTGCAAATTCAGACGGTGTCTGATAATTCAGCGTGGAGTGCGGGCGGCATTCGTTATAATCCTGCCGCCAGTCATTAATAATTTTCCTGGCATGAACGATATCGCTGAACCAGTGCTCATTCAAACATTCATCGCGAAATCGTCCGTTAAAGCTCTCAATAAATCCGTTCTGCGTTGGCTTGCCCGGCTGGATTAAGCGCAACTCAACACCATGCTCAAAGGCCCATTGATCCAGTGCACGGCAAGTGAACTCCGGCCCCTGGTCAGTTCTTATCGTCGCCGGATAGCCTCGAAACAGTGCAATGCTGTCCAGAATACGCGTGACCTGAACGCCTGAAATCCCAAAGGCAACAGTGACCGTCAGGCATTCCTTTGTGAAATCATCGACGCAGGTAAGACACTTGATCCTGCGACCGGTGGAAAGTGCGTCCATGACGAAATCCATCGACCAGGTCAGATTGGGCGCCGCCGGACGGAGCAGCGGCAGACGTTCTGTTGCCAGCCCTTTACGACGTCTTCTGCGTTTTACGCCCAGGCCACTGAGGTGATAAAGCCGGTACACGCGCTTATGATTAACATGAAGCCCTTCACGGCGCAGCAACTGCCAAATACGACGGTAGCCAAAACGCCTGCGCTCCAGTGCCAGCTCAGTGATGCGCCCTGATAAATGCGCATCAGCAGCCGGACGGTGAGCCTCATAGCGGCAGGTCGACAGGGATAAACCTGTAAGCCTGCAGGCACGACGTTGCGACAGACCGGTCGCATCACACATCAACATCACGGCTTCCCGCTTCTGGTCTGTCGTCAGTACTTTCGCCCAAGAGCCACCTGAAGCGCCTCTTTATCCAGCATGGCTTCGGCAAGCAGCTTCTTGAGTCTGGTGTTCTCTTCCTCAAGCGACTTCAGGCGCTTAACTTCAGGCACCTCCATACCGCCATACTTCTTACGCCAGGTGTAAAACGTGGCATCGGAAATGGCATGCTTGCGGCAGAGTTCACGGGCGGGTACCCCAGCTTCGGCTTCGCGGAGAATACTGATGATCTGTTCGTCGGAAAAACGCTTCTTCATGGGGATGTCCTCATGTGGCTTATGAAGACATTACTAACATCGGGGTGTACTAATCAACGGGGAGCAGGTCAGACAGATTAAACAGTTCTGGCTGGAATCGGGATGCGTCTATGGTTATCGCAAAATCCATCTGGATCTGCGGGACAGCGGGCAACAGTGCGGAGTGAACCGGGTCTGGCGACTGATGAAACGTGTCGGGATAAAGGCTCAGGTCGGATACCGGAGCCCGCGGGCACGTAAAGGCGAGGCCAGTATCGTGTCGCCCAACAGGCTCCAGCGACAGTTCAATCCGGATGCTCCGGATGAGCGTTGGGTAACGGACATAACCTACATCAGGACCCACGAAGGCTGGCTGTATCTTGCCGTTGTTGTTGATCTGTTCTCACGCAAAATTATCGGCTGGTCCATGCAATCCCGGATGACAAAGGACATTGTCCTGAACGCACTGCTGATGGCTGTATGGCGGCGTAATCCCCAAAAACAGGTGCTGGTTCATTCGGATCAGGGCAGTCAGTACACAAGCCATGAGTGGCAGTCGTTCCTGAAATCACACGGCCTGGAGGGCAGCATGAGCCGTCGCGGTAACTGCCATGATAATGCGGTTGCAGAAAGCTTTTTCCAGTTGTTGAAACGCGAACGGATAAAGAAAAAGATCTACGGAACGCGGGAAGAAGCCCGCAGCGATATTTTTGATTACATCGAAATGTTTTATAACAGTAAGCGTCGGCATGGTTCTAGCGATCAGATGTCACCGACAGAATATGAAAACCAGTATTATCAACGGCTCGGAAGTGTCTAGATTTTCCGTGGCGATTCATTCTTCTCGGCTGACTCAGTCATTTCATTTCTTCATGTTTGAGCCGATTTTTTCTCCCGTAAATGCCTTGAATCAGCCTATTTAGACCGTTTCTTCGCCATTTAAGGCGTTATCCCCAGTTTTTAGTGAGATCTCTCCCACTGACGTATCATTTGGTCCGCCCGAAACAGGTTGGCCAGCGTGAATAACATCGCCAGTTGGTTATCGTTTTTCAGCAACCCCTTGTATCTGGCTTTCACGAAGCCGAACTGTCGCTTGATGATGCGAAATGGGTGCTCCACCTTGGCCCGGATGCTGGCTTTCATGTATTCGATGTTGATGGCCGTTTTGTTCTTGCGTGGATGCTGTTTCAAGGTTCTTACCTTGCCGGGGCGCTCGGCGATCAGCCAGTCCACATCCACCTCGGCCAGCTCCTCGCGCTGTGGCGCCACTTGGTAGCCGGCATCGGCTGAGACAAATTGCTCCTCTCCATGCAGCAGATTACCCAGCTGATTGAGGTCATGCTCGTTGGCCGCGGTAGTGACTAGGCTGTGGGTCAGGCCACTCTTGGCATCGACCAAGGTGCCTTGAGTCATCATGACGCCTGCTTCGGCCAGCAAGCGATTGATGGTCTTGAACAATTGGCGGGCCAGTTGATGCTGCTCCAGCAGGTGGCGGAAATTCATGATGGTGGTGCGGTCCGGCAAGGCGCTATCCAGGGATAACCGGGCAAACAGACGCATGGAGGCGATTTCGTACAGAGCATCTTCCATCGCGCCATCGCTCAGGTTGTACCAATGCTGCATGCAGTGAATGCGTAGCATGGTTTCCAGCGGATAAGGTCGCCGGCCATTACCAGCCTTGGGGTAAAACGGCTCGATGACTTCCACCATGTTTTGCCATGGCAGAATCTGCTCCATGCGGGACAAGAAAATCTCTTTTCTGGTCTGACGGCGCTTACTGCTGAATTCACTGTCGGCGAAGGTAAGTTGATGACTCATAATGAACCCTGTTCCATGGCTCCAGATGACAAACATGATCTCATATCAGGGACTTGTTCGCACCTTCCCTAGATACCGCAGAAGAGCTGTTTCGGCAAAAATACTGTAATAGGACTAGGCCGCTTTACATAAGCGGTACGGCTTTACTGGATCAGTCTAAACCTGTTTTATTCATCATTTACTTCGAACAATTCTTCAATAGATTTTGTCGGGTAAAAGAGCGAGTTACAGTTTTCTTCCTTTAACTGAATGAAACCCAGTCGAAGGTAGAATTTTTTGGCGTTGTCGTTCAGCGCTTCCACGAACATTCCGTGTATACCCACAGCCTGCGAGGCCTGATACACGACTTTCATCGCATGGGTAACAAGTGTTTCTCCATATCCCTGGTGGTGAATGCTTTTATCAATTGCCAGACGGCCCAAAGTCACGCTCGGCACATTCTTGTAGGGTACACGCTTTTGTTGTGTTTTGCTGGGTAGAAGTATTTTCTCAAAGCAACTTCCTGATAGCGTGTAGTACCCCATCACACGCGGTTTATTCTCTCTCGTCACGAGAACATAACCACGTAAGATCTTACTGTTATGCTGCCGTTTCAGATGGTCAGTAAGAAAAGTATTCAGATACTCTTCTCCACAATCGAAGTTGCTTAATTCATATTCAACTTCCTCTGAAAAAATCTCAATCCTTAAACCCTCCATTTATTACTCCAGTTCCCGGAGACGGTTAGCGGCGCGTTTCAGCCGGTCATTCGGTGCTGGCGGATTAATGATTGCATCCATAACCAGGTTCCAAGACTCCTCATTGAGGAGCAGACGACGGTGCTGGTCAATAACTTCTGCAGCGCGTTCTGAGGCGGTACTGACCATGAACTGCGAAATTGACTGGTTAGTCATTGCTGCAGCTTCTTCGATCATGTGTTTGTCGTCTTCATTTAATCTCAGGTCAATGCGCTGCTTTTTCAGTGCTGACATGGTTTCTCTCCCAGGCCACTCTTTAATCTGAGAGAGCGGACAGTTTTGTTGAGTTCGGGACTTAAGGCGATAGCATGTACGGATGTATACCGTACAATTATAATAGAGTTATGGTATGCATGTTTCAACCACTAGTTGGCTGTGGATCCGGGTACAGCACGTAAAGGTGTAGAGAAAAACTTCTCGATGTTGATCGGTCAGGCTCAAATTACCGTTGCTGTGTCTGATCGGAAGAAACCAGAATCAAACTGTACTATGTAACCTCCGTATCATGGCTCTGAGAGAAGTGCAGTTTTGACATAGTCTGTATTGAGAAATGAATAGATCAGTGCTCGCCGCAGTCCGGTGACCGGGCTTATGCCCGCGAACCGGCGAGGAAGCGCAATAGCACAGATGCTGGCAGGAGCAGGTACGCGTTGTTGCCGGTATGAAAAGGGATCATTAATGAACAGTCTGAATTACCTTGTCGGTCAGCAGGTTATCCACATATACAGTCATTCGATCCAGTAATAAGATCCTTAAAGCGATCCCTGTAAGATCCAAAGAAGATCCCGACACCTCTGAAGGCCGCGTCAGGACTGAGCCTGGAGCATGATCACATAAGCTGTAGCATGTTAATCATAAGCTGTAACTGGTAGACAATAAGCTGTATTATGCAACGGATATGCTGTAATAAGCGATTGATATAAACTACAGTGAGTATGTCACCTGAAAGTTCATCAGGGCTGTGCATAAACTGAAGCCAGTTGTCTGGCGTTTTACAGGCCATAACATGAGAACAGTGGCTGCTTTTATTCTAAAACAATCCACCGATCGGGGGGCTCTCTGGACAAGGACAATCTGGACTTAAAAAAGTTGTTTGAAGAG